>NZ_JBSIBX010000020.1:0-17937 GCF_058245105.1 Chryseobacterium sp. UF-81
ATTCACATTAAATTAAGGTGAATGGTGAATGGTCAATAGTGAATTTTATAGGCGTAAACAATTGACATTTCACTTGCGAAGCAAAATTGACGATTCACATTAAAATTAGGGTAAATGATGAATGGACAATTGTGAATTTTATAGGTGTAAACAATTGACATTTCACTTGCGAAGCAAAATTGACGATTCACATTAAAATTAGGGTGAATTGTCAATTGTCAATTGTGAATTTTATAGGCGTAAACAATTGACATTTCACTTGCGAAGCAAATTGACGATTCACATTAAATTAAGGTGAATGGTGAATGGTCAATAGTGAATTTTATAGGCGTAAACAATTGACATTTCACTTGCAAAGCAAAATTAACGATTACATTAAATTAAGGTGAATGGTGAATGGTCAATAGTGAATTTTATAGGTGTAAGCAATTGACATTTCACTTGCGAAGCAAATTGACGATTCACATTAAAATTGGAGTTATTTCATTTCTTAACCTATATCAATGATTCGTATATGATCTCCGCCCTACATTTGCAGTATTAATAACAAATAAAAAATACAATACAATGGCAACAAAATGGAACCTAGACCCAACACATAGTGAAATTACTTTTAAAGTAAAACACATGATGATTTCTAATGTAAAAGGAAGCTTCAGAAATTTCAATGCTGAAATTGAAGCTGAGGATGATAGCTTTGCAAATGCTAAAACTACAGCTACTATCCAGACTGATTCTGTATTTACCAACAACACAGACAGAGACAATCATTTAAAATCCGGGGAGTTTTTCAATGCAGAAGAGCATCCTTCCATTACATTTGAATCTCAGGCTTTAAATGACACAGTAACAGGTAACCTTACGATAAATGGTATTACAAAACCTATTACTCTAGATGTGGACTTCGGAGGAATCAATGTAGATCCGTGGGGAAATACGAAAGCAGGCTTCTCTTTTGAAGGAAAGATCAACAGAAAAGATTTCGGACTGAACTGGAATGCAGCTCTTGAAGCTGGAGGTGTAATGGTAAGTGACGAAGTAAAAATAGCCGGAGAATTACAGTTTGTAAAACAGGCATAATACAAAATTGAGTTTTGGGATATTCTTCTCAAAATATTTATATCAATTAAACATAAAAAGGTTCAGGGATTTTCTAAAAGCCTTGGACCTTTTTTCAATATCTATCTATTATGAACCTTAACGATCTGCAAAATATCAGCAATAATTTCGGAAACACCCAAAGAATGCCGGTTTTATTCCTCGGGCACGGCTCACCGATGAATGCCATTGAAGAAAACCAGTTTGTACAGGGATTCAGAAAAGCGGCCCTGGAAATTCCGAAGCCTAATGCCATACTGTGTATTTCCGCACACTGGTATACACAGGGTACTTTTGTAACCGCGATGAATATACCGAGAACGATTCATGACTTCGGTGGTTTCCCGAAAGCATTATTTGATGTACAGTATCCTGCTCCGGGAAGTCCGGAACTGGCGAGAGAAACCGCTGAGCTTTTAACCCCTGTTTTGGTGGAGGAAGATCATAACTGGGGACTTGACCACGGCGCATGGTCGGTGATCAGACATATGTATCCGGAAGCTGATATTCCCGTGATCCAGCTGAGCATAGATTATACCAAGCCACCACAGTATCATTTCGATCTGGCCAAACGACTGAATAAGCTCCGTGAAAAAGGAATCCTCATCATAGGAAGTGGGAATATCGTCCATAATCTCCGGCTGATCGACTGGAAAAATATCGATACGGTAGGTGCCGGCTGGGACTGGGCCGTGGAAGCAAGGGAAAAAACGAATAACTGGCTTCTGGATGGGAATTTCCAGAATATCATAGACTATCAGAAGCAGGGAACATTTCTGCAATATGCGGTTCCTACACCGGATCATTATCTTCCGCTGATTTATACATTAGGCTTAAAGGATCAGGCTGAGAACCTCTCTTTATTTAATGACGAACTGATTGGCGGGTCATTAAGCATGACCAGTGTAAGGATAGGATAGTTTATATTTCCTCTTTCTGCATCCTGAAGATGGAGCATTTAGGTTTCAAAAGAAGGGAATATCACCAATCTGTATCAGTTGATCATCAAGGAAGATAATTTTTCAAAGAATTGAAATATAATTCTGCCTGTTGAACAATTATGCGACTGGGATATTCCCTGGTATTTTTACTTAAAAATTATTGTACAGCTGCCAGGACATTGATATTTCCATAACCGTAGCTTGAATTCACCGTTGGATAATACGTTGCAGACTGCCTCATTTTATTGAGTACCTGATCCCTTGTCCATGAAGGGTTTTTAGCCCAGACAAGAGCCGCAATTCCAGCTGTTGCTGCCGTTGCCACCGATGAACCGCCTACATAATCTGCCTGATTGTTGTAATAACTTAAAACGGGAACGGTATTTCCATTGGCTCTTTCCATCTGGAAGGTAAAATCAATCTGGCTCCCGGAATGACAGACATCACATTTCTGGTTGGAAGTTCCTTCTTTTACTCCGGTTACAGCCTGAGTTTCAGACATGCTTGCCGGAAAAATAACGCCTACAAAATTAGTAAAACTGGTAGAAGTTCCTCCTGCACAGAAAATCAATTTTCCTCTTGAATAGGCGTATTTCACCCCATCTTCAATCTTTCCTACCGAGAAAATATGCCCCATTGACATGGAAATGATCTTTACACTGGTATTATTCGCCAGATCCGTAAATGCTGTTTTTACTCCGTTTTGCTCGCTGGAAGTTTCCAGCACCACATTAGAAGCTGCACGGTAAGTGATGAGATTGGCATTGTAGGCAACTCCTACAGGAAGTCCTGCATTATTTTTCGGAGCTGCCATAACGGAAGCCATTTTCGTTCCGTGCCCGCATTGATCTGCCGGTCCGTCTGTAGTAGATCCGTTGACGTATGATCCAAATTTGCTGATTGTTCTTCCGGAAGATGCTCCGGTATTGAAACTGCTTCCCAGCAATGTCTGTTCCGGTGAAACTCCGGTATCAATAAGTCCTATGGTAACTCCTGCTCCCGTACTGTGGCCCCATGCATTTGGAATATTATGTTTTGTAAATGCCCATGGTACCTTGGCATTGGGAGTAGTAGTGGTGTAATCTGCAGCATTTAAAGCCGTAGATTCAAATCCGCATCCTGATGAAGAACCACTGGATTTTGCATTGGGGTTAAGACTGTTTTCTATTTCAAAGTAATGATAATCTCCCGGCTCCACATACCGGATGTTTTTCATCTTTCTTAGCGCCGTGATGGTTTCTTCTTTGTCTATGAAGACATCCATCTGATTAAGATACTGATCGGAAGAAATCAGGAATCTGGTCTGCTCAACACCTTCATATTGCCGGATAAGACTTAAAACTTCTGTTTCCATTGTTTTGTTGTCAGGGGAAAGACTTCTGTCAAAATCATCCTTTGAAGCCCCAAATCCGATGGAGACCATTCTGTTTCCTCTGAAAATCGCGCTCCAAAGCAGATGATCTGAAGCATTTTTCCAGTTGAAAGATCCTGTGTTCCTGATCGTACTGTTAATTTCTGCATTGATCTGCTTTCCCGTCAAAGGATCTTTCTGAACAGCTTCAATGGCAGGATTTTCGTTCTGTAGTTCATCTCTGGTACATGAATTCAAAACAAAAAACAAGGCTAAGAGGTAAAATACTCTTTTTTTCATAGTTTTAATTTTATGGTTTGGAACCACAATATAACACTTTGATGTGATTTAAAAGCTTAGAAAAAATGAATTTAGTATTACCTGAATATGAATATTTATATCCAGCTGCTAGAAAATTTACAATAATTTCTCATAGCAAACACTATTGTCAATACCAATATACTGACCGTAATTAGGGATTCTGTAATATCCGTTTTTTTCATATAGAGCAATCGCCTCCGGCTGCTTAATGCCTGTTTCCAAAACACATTTTCTAAACCCTTCCTCTTTGGCCCAGATTTCCAGTTCATTCAATATTTTCGATGCAAATCCTTTTCCTCTCATTTCCTCATCTGTATACATTCTTTTTATCTCTACGACATCTTCAGAAAAAGGTTTAAATGCACCACAACCAACAGCTGTATCTTCAGAATAAGCTACCACACAATTTTTAAGCATGTCAATAGAATTAAACTGGTGATAAAATTCATGATCTTCTCCATCCCGTACTGCAAGATCGGCATCAAGGAGTTTGACTAAATTCTGGAAATCTATGTTGGAGGAATCGGTTCTTCTGGTAGTCATATTTTGTTTACGAATTAAATAAAGATTATTGTTTCTGTTGATTTTTTAATTTTTACAGATACAACAAATTTAATAAATGATTACATTATTAAAAACGATCTCCCTGTTATTTACTTTCTTGAATAGAATTAAATTCAGCGGTACGATAAAGTTCTTCCGGAACCTGCGCTAATGTAGATTCATGAAGTTTTATACCAAGTCCATAAAATTGTTGAAAGCTCATGATAAGCGGACGCCATTTGTCCGGATCAACCCGGTTGGGAAAGCCATCCATCAATATGGATTCTTCTATGTGTACCCTTAATATTTTCAGTTCAGCATAGATAATATTTCCGCGCTGGATCTCATTATCCTCTGCCAACAGATTTACTTTAACAAGCCGGGCTTCCATTTGTACCGGACATTCTGATATTCTGGGAGAATTAACTAATGTAGATTCAACAGGTGTCATTCCGGCAATTTCAAATTTTTGGGATTCGTGACGGTATCCTTTATTTTTCTTTCCCTGAGGAACAGGATTCGAACCTGTTGTCAGAGCAAGTTTATTAACCATTCCAACCTGATCTGCTGAAGGAAGATTGATGACACACTCACCGGTTCTTAATAAATTTTCACAGGTTTTAGATACTGCAGAAATGCCGATTATACAACGCCAGCCTAACCAGAAGATTGATGAGATAGGAGCCACATTGAAACTACAGTTCTCATTTACTGTTGAAATAAGTATTACCGGGGTACCAAAATACAAAATAGAGGGTGTACATATTTTATGCATGATGTTATTTTTACAGACAAAGGTATTTCGTTGACTCAATAAGAAAAATCTATTTCCTGCTGTATTTTAATTGATATAATCTGCACAACCGGTAGGTGGAAAATTATATGCAGTCTATAGAACAAAAAAAAGCTTCCATTTCTGGAAGCCCTTATAATATTTTCTTAATTGAAATTAATCTACTTTAAATTCTCTGTTATTGATCAGCTCTGCGATTGCCAGCATATCTTTTCCTATCAATCTGTCATCTTCAAGTTTTTTAACTTTAGAACGAATTACCGCATAGTTTTCTTCAATGATTTTCGAACATTTGGCAGGTCTCCTGAATTCCAGTCCCTGTGCTGCAAACATTAATTCCACAGCTAAAATATTGACCAGGTTTCCTAGCACCTGATTGAATTTTCTGCCGGAAATGCTTCCCATAGAAACGTGGTCTTCCTGTCCTAAACTTGTTGGAATAGAGTCAGCTGATGCCGGGAAACACAAAGTTTTATTTTCCGTAACCAAAGCCGCTGAAGTATATTGAGGAATCATGAAACCTGAATTCAGTCCAGAGCTTTCCGTCAGTAATCTTGGAAGTCCATATTTTCCTTCTAATAATAAATAGCTTCTTCTGTCTGAAATATTTCCTAATTCGGCTGCTGCCAATGTAGCATAGTCTAATGGAAGTGCCATCAGCTGCCCGTGGAAATTTCCTCCGGAAATAGATTCTTCAGCACTTAGAACGATCGGGTTATCCGTTACCGAATTCAGCTCTGTTTCAGCCATCAGTTTAAGGTGTTCAAAAGCATTTCTGCTGGCCCCATGCACCTGTGGCACACATCTCATGGAATAAGGATCCTGAACTCTTTCACAGTCCTCATGAGCTTTCATGTTTTCAGAACCTTTTAAAAATTTAACCATTCTGGCTGCTACTTTTTTGCTTCCCTCGAAAGGTCTGATGTCGTGGAGTTCTTTTTTGAAAGGGCTTTCAGAACCTCTGTAGGCCTCAATACTCATTGCAGCAGTCATATCCGCTAAGTTTAATAAGTATTCGAATTTTTCTAACCCTTTAATAGCGTGGGCCAGAATAAACTGAGTTCCGTTGATCAGTCCCAAGCCTTCTTTTGGGCCTAAGGCTAATGGCTCAAGACCATGTCTGTCTAAAACCTCCATAGTTTCGAAAATCTGATCTCCTTCCCAAACCTGTCCTAACCCCAACAATGGCAGCACAAGGTGAGCAAGAGGAGCTAAATCTCCTGAAGCTCCTACAGAACCCTGCTCAGGAACTACAGGAATAATATCTTTTTCAAGCATCAGGATCAGTCTTTCAATCACCTCTAGGGAAACTCCTGAAAATCCTTTTGATAAAGCATGAACTTTTGCAATAATCATGATCTTCGAAAATTCCTTGTCAATGGGCTTTCCAACCCCTACCGCGTGAGAAATGATAAGGTTATACTGCAGCTGAGCAGTTTCGTCAGCTGATATTTTAGTATCACAAAGGGGTCCGAAACCTGTATTGATCCCATAGACACATCTATCGGATTCTACAATTTTCTGAACGTTTTTCTGGGATTTTAGGATCTGTTCCTTAGCTGCTTTGTTAAGTTTAGCTTTATTTGGCTTTTTACAGATTTCCAGAACATCATGGAAAGTAAAAACATCTACACCGTATATCATTTCTAAAAATTTCCTTAAAATTACGCATTTAACCATAATTGGAAAAGCTAAATTTCATAGTCCTATATTTTTCTGATTATACGTAGATTATTTTGCTATTTTTACCTCTTAATTAAAAACAATTATCAATAACCCATGAAACTTAAAACTTTACTGCTTACCTTATGTCTGGCAGGCACTGCAACTTTTGCCCAGAAGGTAAAATATTCCAAAGAAGAGATCAAGAAAATGGAAACCTATCTCTTTAATGAGGGCTTTAATTCACCTTCACCTAAAAAGACATCAACTATTATTTTAAAAGACGGAACAACCCATAAAGGTTTTTGCGGCAAAATTGAAACTAAAAAAGGACAGGTCTATGAAGTTGCTTTGAAAGACAGCATTACTAAAAAGAATGAAGTATTCAATGCTGAACAGATCAATGAAATGTACGTATATCCTAGCAATGCAGAAAAAATTGCAAAAGTCGGGAAATATATGAGCAACATCAGAAACTTCGGCACCAAAAAACTTACCAAGAATACAGCCGGCGGCAGAATACATTTTGTAAACCAGATCGTTTCTTTGAAAAATAAAAAGGATGACAAGGAATTCCTGATGCAGCTGATCAATCCTGAATTCAGTGATATTATTTCTGTATATCATGATCCCAGAGCTAAAGAAACTTCTGGTTTTTCTATGATGGGTTCTCCCCAACTTGGTGGCGGTGTTATCAAATCTTATTATGTAAAGAAAGGCGATAAAGTAATGTGGCTTCACAAGGATGATTTCGAAGATAACTACGATTTCCTGTTTGGCGACAATGCAGAATTCATGAAAAAATATCCCAAAAACTCTGTGGAGTGGGATTATTTCAGTTTCCTGGTGAACGAGTATACTGAAATGAATAATGGATAAAATATTAAATCATATCATTAAACTGCAGAATTCTCTGCAGTTTTTTGTTCTTTTAAATCCCGGATGGATTCCGTAATTTTGTTATATGAATCCTTCTTTAGAATTACAGCTCAAAACTTTACCATCAGAACCAGGCGTTTATCGTTATTATGATAAAAACGACCAATTGCTGTATGTAGGAAAGGCCAAAAATTTAAAGAAAAGGGTGCTCTCCTACTTCAATAAAAATCTTCCGGGCTACCGTATCAAAATAATGGTAGGAAAGATTGTAAGTCTTGAAACGACGATTGTCAACAGTGAATATGATGCACTTTTACTTGAAAATAATCTGATCAAGGAACATCGTCCTTTTTACAATGTATTATTGAAGGATGATAAAACGTATCCATGGATCTGTATTAAAAATGAAAGTTTTCCAAGGATATTCCTGACCAGAAATGTCATCAAAGACGGATCTGAATATTATGGGCCTTACGCCAAAGTACGTCCTGCAAAGATTTTACTGGATACCATTAAACATATTTACAAACTAAGAACCTGTAATCTTAATCTTTCACCCGCTAAAATTGCAGAAGGAAAATACAAAGTATGTCTGGAATATCATATTAAAAACTGTGAAGGTCCTTGTGAAGATCTTGAAAGCAAGGAAGATTATGATGAAAAAATCGATGCCATCCGCGGAATTATCAAAGGGGATTTCCGGAAAGCAAAAGAATATCTGGTGAATCAGATGATGAAAATGGCCTCCAATCTTAAGTTTGAAGAAGCACAGATCATTAAGGAAAGGCTGGATATTCTGGAAGATTATCAGGCTAAAAATACGGTCGTAAATCCAAATATCGATGATGTGGATGTTTTTGGAATGACCAGCGATGAAGCTGCTGCTTACGTGAATTTTTTCAAGATCAGAAACGGAAATATCATCCAGAGTTTTACTACGGAGATCAAAAAGATCCTTGAGGAAACGGATGAAGATATCATGGAAGAAGCTTTAATTGAAATCCGCCAGAAGTTTAGTTCCGATTCTAAAGAAGTATTGTTACCCTTTCATCTTTCTGTAGAAATTCCGAATGTAAAACTGATTGTTCCAAAAGTCGGTGATAAGAAAAGAATCGTGGAACTTTCGGAGAAAAATGCAAAGGAATACCGTTTAGAAAAATTAAAACAGGTACAGATTGTAGATCCGGAAAGACATACGAACAGAATCATGTCCGAAATGCAGAAGCTGCTTCGAATGCCAGTGGAACCACGACATATTGAAGGTTTTGATAACTCGAATATCCAGGGAACAAACCCTGTTTCTGCGTGTGTGGTTTTTAAAGACGGAAAACCAAGTAAAGCTGACTACAGGATTTTTCACCCAAAAACAGTGGAAGGAGCCAATGACTTTGCCACGATGGAAGAGGTGATTTACCGCCGCTATAAACGAATGCTTGATGAAGGGGAAAACCTGCCGCAACTGATTCTTATAGATGGAGGAAAAGGACAGCTTTCTTCCGCTGTGAAAAGTTTAAAATTATTGGGTCTTTACGGCAAAATCACGATTGTAGGGATTGCAAAAAGGCTCGAGGAGATCTTCTTCCCTGAAGATTCAATTCCTTTATATCTTGATAAAAAATCGGAAACCTTAAAGATTCTGCAGCGGGTAAGGGACGAAGCACACCGTTTCGGGGTAAAACATCACAGGACAAGAAGAAAAAACTCTACCATCAAATCTGAGCTGGAAGAAATTCCGGGTGTGGGAGAAAAAACGATTGAACTGCTGCTTTCTAAATTGAAATCTGTTAAAAGGATCAAAGAATCAAGCATGGAAACCTTGGAAGAGATTCTGGGGAAAAGTAAAGCGAAGGTGATCTGGGAGTTTTTCAACAGCCATTAGGAAATAAAAAATCCTTAATTCTGGTTGAATTAAGGATCATATGCTGTAATTATAATCTGTAATTATTTTGCTGAAAATACTTCTTTGGTAAATTCTCCGCTAGACTGTGGCATATCAATCACAATATTTCCATTTTCAAAATATCCTACAGTATAGCTACCGTCTGAAAGCTTTACTCTAAACACATCTCTTTTTGAAGTGGTTTTAAAAACTGCAAATGGTACAGAACTTCCACTGTCTGCCAGTATAAATTGATTTGTATCTACCTGTATTTTCTGAAGGCTCAATTTACCGTTGGTATATTTCCCGGATTTATTTTCTGTAACAGGCGCAGATGCAGGTTCACTATTATTTTTAACAGGTTCTGTATTTGAACTCTCAGTTTTCACAACCTGAAGATTGGCCACCGGATTTGAAGCTGGAAGTGAAACCAGGGACAGCCTGAGAGCATCCTGATAACCTTCTTTGTATTCTTTAATGCTTGAATTTCCTTTTGATGAAAATAATACCTTCCCATTACAGTCTTTAAACTCAAGTTCCACTTTATTTCTTAGAAAAGTACTTTTATTAAGTATGTTGCCCACTGCAAAGCTGCAGGAGTTTTTTTCAATCTCCGAAGGCCACTGGTCTTTACCTTCCTGGACAACTATGTATCCTTTCGATTTTAGAGTCTTAGCTAAAGAATTATCAAGACCATATGATTCTTTTTCGAAATCTTTAAAAGTCTGAGGAATAGAAATATATTTATAATCAGAAACTTTCTGCCCGAAAACAGTAGCTACTGCAAGTATACATGTAAGTATTGAAATCTTTTTCATTGCTTTAAATTAAATTCTAAAGTTAATCATTTCTAAACGCTCCCATATCTAATTTTAGGGAGAAAAAATTAGAGTAGAAATTAGATCCTCCAATCCCAGAATTGGTGATCGCATAATCCAGTGTAAGCCCTCTGTATCTTATCCCAAGACCTGCACTTGGCTGGAAGGAAACTTTTCTTTTCAGGTCTTCAATATCGGTAATGGATTGAAACCTGTTAATTCCAAGTCTTACAAAGATCATTTTCTGGTATCCAAGTTCAGCTCCTGCATAAGGAGTTATACTTGCAAAATCTGTTGATATCAAAGCTGCTGTTTTAGCAAAATCAACATTAATTCCAGCTTCCGGCAATACATACACGCTGCTGTTGATATTGAATATTTTACTTGCTCCTACATTAAGCTTAGGCATGGTAAGCTCCATTTTATCTTTTGGTGCCGGGTTGAACTCTTCACCATTTACTACCGTTGAAAGTTCTCCCTGATTGATGCTCCAGAAATTTACCGTAGTCGTTGCATCACGCAGCATCCCCCCGAATTTCCATCCGTTGTCAGCCTTATAAATAGCCCCGATATCAAAACCAAAACCATAACCGCTTGCAAATTTGCCTACATTCCTGTAAACAATTTTAGCATTTACCCCCACATCCAGTTTAGGATTTCCTGCCGGATTAAAAGCATAGGAAAGAATAGCCGCATAATCGGACTGGGAAAACTTCGTGATTTTATCATAGTCGATATTACCTTCAGCATCAATCATCTGTGTGGTGTTCAGGATATTGTCTACCCCTAATCTGACTATTGAAACCCCAAATACTCCTTCTTCCAGGACTTTTGCGTACGCCAGATAGTCATACTTTGCAATAGATTCAAAATATTCTGCGTGCATTGCTGCTCCCTGCCAATCTTTCTCAATAGCCATTAAACCGGCTGGGTTCCACATCGGTGAATACACATCATCCTGGTTGGAAATTACCGCTCCACCCATTGCCAGACCTCTTGCTCCGGCTCCGATATTTAAAAATTCATTGGAGTATTTTCTTATAATCTGAGATTGAGACAGCCCAAACAGTAGTGAAAATGCTAATAAAAAGTATTTCTTCATCATATAAATTTGATGCTTAGTTAAAGTTTTTTTGCTTTCTGGCTTTTATTAATCCATTTACAATAATAGCCAATATCATAACGCCTGAAGCTACATAAAATATAGGGCTCATTTCTTCTGATTCTCCAAAGATAAAAAAAGCTAGTATAATTCCGTAGACAGGTTCTAAATTAACTGTTAAAATTAGAGTAAAAGGCGAAATATATTTCATAAGCTTTACTGATTCCAGCATCGGAAAAGCTGTAAAAACACTTGCCAGTAAGCATATTAACGCCAGATCTCTGTAGTTTATTTCATTTATTTGAAAAATCTGTCCTGTAAACATATAAAATACCGCCAGAACAAACCATCCACAAAAAATTTCGTAGAATATTATATTTCCTGAACTTGTTTTTCCAAACATTTTACCGTTAAAAACAGAGAAAATAGTTCCGAATACTGCACAGAGAATTCCATAGAGGATACCTTCTTTAAAATGAAACTCAGTTTTAAAAATCAACAGTATACAGGCAACTATTACTACACCCATCAAAACTTCCGATATATCAATCTTTCTTTTAAAAATAACAGGCTCCAGTATGGAAGCAAATAAGGTAGAAAGAGACATGCAGCTTAATGCTATAGAAACATTGGATACCTTAATGGAATAAAAAAAACAGTACCAGTGAAGTGCCATGGCACAGCCTATCCCGGCAAGCTGAAAAAATATTTTCTTTGAAACTTTAATACTCTCTTTTTTATAAATCCTGATAAATACAAACAAAAATACAGCAGCAAACAGCATTCTGTAAAATACAAGGATCTGGGCATTGGCATGAATCAGTTTTCCCAAAATTGCGGTGAACCCCCATAAAAAAACAATTAAATGCAGTCTGAAAAGTGCCAATTTTTGCATATCTAACTTCTGTAAATTTTTAACAGGCAAATTTACAAATAGGCTTTTACAAATCTGATAAAAAAATAAATAATAGTTTAATAAAAAATTATTTACTACGTATTCATCTTATTTTTTTTAATAATTTCTCACCATCCGCTAAAAATTAAAAAGATCTTATGAAATTAATATCAATAAAAGTTATCATCCTATAAAAACATTTCTGCTCTATTGAAAATTCATAAATTTGGCTAATGATACTCAATAAAGATATTAAAATTAAAACAGATCGGCTGGTATTGCAGCCTGTGGATGAACTGTATATTGACGATATCAATACATACTTTACAGCAGAAGTTACGAGGTATATGCCTTTTAATCCTGATGGAGATAGAAATGACATTCTGGCTTTTGTGAAAGAATCAAAAAGCTTGTTATTAGAAAGTACTGACCTGGTAATGGTGGCACTTGATTATAATAATAATTTTATAGGTTGCTGTGGTATCCATAATATAACGAAAGAATCAGTAGAGCTCGGTTTATGGTTAAAAAAGGAGTCACAAGGTGTTGGTCTGGGTACAGAAATAATAATGGGTCTTATTGAATTTTTAGAAAAGAATTTTACTTTCAAATATATTATCTATCCAGTTGATCAGGAAAATACAGCCAGTAGAAAAATACCTGAAAAATTAGGCTTTACCTTTTTTAAAAAATATCAGAAAAATAAAAGCTCTTCTACATTCCTCAATATTTTAGAGTACAGAAAATATTATTAAGTTTATTTTTCAATTTATTCTTTCAGCCTTTCAATATATAATACAAAAAAACCCTGAAAATTTGTTCAACGTTCAGGGCCTTCAAATAATAAACTATTAAAAAAATAAACTAGGAACTTAGAGTAATTAGCAAGGAATATTATTCCTTTTACTCTGAAGTAAAGTTAGAAAAAATATCAGTAATTTAAAAATATTTTTTTGTTAAAAATTTCACAATTTTCTGAGAACCAATATATTAAACACTTGTTTTACTTCAAACGCCATTCATTATTAAAATAGTATCTTTAGCCGTAAAAAATTGAAATTTATGGACCTTGAATTTAACAAACGGGAAGATCAAAATAGATTAAAATTATCTGATATCAATCAATTGCTTGCTGAAATAAAAAAAGGAGGTGGTGAAAAGAGGCTTCAAAAGCTTCGCGATGAGGGAAAAATGACAGCAAGAGAAAGAATTGAATATCTTCTCGACAAAGGTTCAGATTCCATAGAAATCGGTGCATTTGCCGGCTATGAAATGTATGAGGAACATGGCGGATGTCCTAGTGGAGGCGTTGTAGTAGTAATGGGATATGTGTCCGGCAGACAATGTCTTGTTGTTGCTAATGATGCTTCTGTAAAAGCCGGTGCCTGGTTCCCTATTACCGGAAAAAAGAATCTCAGAGCGCAGGAAATTGCTATGGAAAATAAGCTTCCAATCATTTATCTGGTAGATTCTGCAGGTGTCTATCTTCCTATGCAGGATGAGATTTTCCCCGACAAAGAACATTTCGGAAGAATTTTCAGAAATAATGCTAAGATGAGTGCAATGGGAATTATCCAGATCTCAGCAGTTATGGGCAGTTGTGTGGCAGGAGGTGCCTATCTTCCAATTATGAGTGATGAAGCCATGATTGTTGATAAAACAGGCTCTATTTTCCTTGCCGGAAGTTATCTGGTAAAAGCTGCTATCGGGGAAAGCATTGATAATGAAACCCTTGGCGGAGCGACTACACACTGTTCAATTTCAGGAGTTACAGATTATAAAGCTAAGGATGATAAAGATGCTTTAGACAGGATCAAAACTATCATGAAATCTATCGGAACT
The DNA here is from genome assembly GCF_058245105.1 of Chryseobacterium sp. UF-81. NCBI lineage: Bacteria > Pseudomonadati > Bacteroidota > Flavobacteriia > Flavobacteriales > Weeksellaceae > Chryseobacterium > Chryseobacterium sp. UF-81. The sequence continues at coordinate 14,125 of NZ_JBSIBX010000020.1, forward strand.
TATGAAAAAGCAGGGTTTGACAGAATAGAGAGTTTTCCTCCAAAGGAAAATCCTGATCATATTTTTGGAATTGTTCCCGTTTCCAGAACGGAACAGTATGACACATACGAAATCATTAAATGCTTGGTTGACAATTCAGAATATGATGAATATAAGCCTGATTATGGAAAGAGTATCATTTGTGCTACAGCCAGAATTGATGGGTGGTCTGTAGGAATTGTAGCGAATCAGAGAAAACTTGTAAAAAGCGGTAAGGGTGAAATGCAGTTTGGTGGTGTTATTTATTCCGATTCTGCTGATAAGTCAACAAGATTTATTGCCAACTGCAACCAGAGAAAGATTCCTTTAATATTCCTTCAGGATGTCACAGGATTTATGGTAGGCTCAAAATCCGAGCACGGAGGCATTATTAAAGATGGTGCCAAGATGGTGAATGCCGTTTCAAATTCTGTAGTTCCTAAGTTCACGATTATTACCGGAAACTCATATGGAGCCGGAAACTATGCCATGTGTGGTAAAGCTTATGATCCTAGATTGATCGTAGCCTGGCCTTGGGCAGATCTTGCTGTAATGGGTGGGTCTCAGGCCGCAAAAGTTTTAGTGCAAATTCAGGAATCTACTTTAAAGAAGCAGGGGAAAGAGATCACTGAAGAAGAACACAATGAAATCTTAAATACCATTACAAAAAGATATCAGAAGCAGACAGAAGCTACTTATGCGGCTGCAAGACTTTGGACGGATGCCATCATCAATCCTACAGATACCAGAAAATGGATTTCTATGGGGATTGAAGCTGCCAATCATGCTCCTATTACTGAAAAATTTAATCTGGGCGTTATCCAGGTTTAATGCTATCTGGTTATCTCAAAATATAAAAAAGATGTGGAATTGTTTTCCACATCTTTTATTTTTATACTGTTGAAATTTTTGAATTCTAAGAAAAGAACACTCCCGTTCTGAATCTCTCTTTATTCAGCTTTTTATTAACCGCCAGCCCCCAAAGAATAAATTCTTTTAAGAATAAAATATCTTCTTGTGGCGTATCCGGTTGATATTTTTCAATGATCTGATCAAGAGGTTTAATTCTATTAAGAGATTTTGCATAAACTTCATCCGGAGATTCATCCGTAATTTCCAAAGAGCCGTCGTCTTCCAGAAACCAATCCGTAATCTGGCTGAACGGCCCATCAATATTCTTTTTCTCCAGCTTTTCAACTTTCGGAAAATAAGATGTGAATAAAGTTCTGATCCCATTATCAATTAATAACTGAGCTACCGCTTCTGCACCTTCCTGTTCACCTTCATACACCAATTCCACTTTCCCCGTAATCGCGGGAATTATGCCTACAAAATCACTTAATCTTACAGACGTTGTTTCATCACCTGTTAACAAACATCTGCGTTCTGCAGTACTCAATAAATTTTCAAAAGCAGTGATACTCATACGTGCGCTCACTCCGCTTTTTGAATCTACATATTCGCTTTCACGAGCTTCAAAACCAATCTGTTCCAGAAGATCTTTTGCTAAAGCGGGAACATATACCCCATTTTTCTGACGGCTGTCTGAATTGGATTCATATTTGGTAATTTTTCTCGCAATAGTAATATTTTCAGGATAATGTGTCAGAATCTGAGATCCGATACGGTCTTTCAGCGGAGTCACAATACTTCCTCTGTTGGTATAATCTTCAGGATTTGCAGTGAAGACAAACTGAATATCCAAAGGCATTCTCACCTTAAATCCGCGAATCTGCACATCTCCCTCCTGTAAAATATTAAATAGAGAAACCTGGATTCTCGCCTGAAGATCCGGCAATTCATTAATCACAAAAATACAACGGTTGGCACGCGGAATCATTCCAAAATGAATCACACGGTCGTCTGCATAAGAAAGTTTAAGATTGGCAGCTTTAATGGGATCTACATCGCCTATAAGATCGGCAACCGTAACATCCGGAGTCGCCAGCTTTTCGAAAAATCTTTCATTACGGTGAAGCCATTCTATCGGAGTATTATCCCCTTCTTTTTCAATTAATTCTTTAGCATAGCGGGAAATCGGATTAAATGGATCATCATTAATTTCACTTCCTGCAACAAAAGGAATCCATTCATCCAGTAAAGAGGTCATCATTCTTGCCAGTCTGGTTTTTGCCTGTCCCCTTAATCCTAACAAATTAATATTATGCCGGCTTAGAATAGCGTGCTCCAATTGAGGAATAACTGTATTTTCATATCCGAAAATCCCTTCAAATACAGATTCTTTATTGCGAATTTTAGTTTTTAAATTATCTCTTAATTCGTCTTTAATATTTTTTGACAGGTATCCTGATGCTCTTAAAGAGCCTAATGTTTTTATAGTTGGCTTTTCAGTCATTTTATTTATTTAAAATCTGATTTATTAAATTCTTGAAATATATTCTTATGAAAAATGGCTAGCGAATTCTTTTTTTACGATTAGTCTCATAATCTTCAAAAATCATGTGGCCTAATCCGTTAAGTCCCGTATAAAAAGCTTTTCCTTGATTGGCTTCTGTAAATTCACTTACAAATTGCTGTAAATAAGGGTCCTGCGCAATCATAAAAGTAGTAATAGGAATATGCAGTCTTCTGGCCTGGGATGCCATATTATAGCATTTCTGAACAACGTATTCATCTAAACCATAAGAATTCATATAATAGGTACCATCAGCCTGACGGACACAGCTTGGCTTTCCGTCGGTAATCATAAAAATCTGTTTATTGGTATTTCTTTTTCTGCGTAAAATATCCATCGCCAGCTGAAGCCCGGCAACTGTATTTGTATGATATGGTCCAACCTGCAAATAAGGCAGCTCCTGAATTTTAACAGGCCATGCATCGTCTCCAAAAACAATGATATCCAAAGTATCCTTCGGATAACGTGTCGTAATCAGTTCTGCAAGTGCCATAGCCACTTTTTTGGCCGGAGTGATGCGGTCTTCTCCATACAAAATCATACTGTGGCTGATGTCGATCATCAAAACCGTACTCATCTGAGATTGGTGAATACTATCTTCAACAATTAAGTCGTCTTCAGTAAGATGAAAATCTCCGATTCCATTATTGATCTGGGCATTCTTAAGACTTTCGGTAATAGAAATTTTCTCTATCGGATCTCCAAAGTTATAATTACGAAATTCCCCTGTTGTATCTTCTCCCGTTCCGCTTTTATTGGTTTTATGATTCCCATTTCCGCTTTTCCCAAGATTCCCGAATATTTGATTGAGCGCTTGTTTACGGATATTCTGTTCCATTTTTGCACTCAGGCGAATTCCATTTCCGCCATTTGGATCAACTTCTTCACGGATATATCCTTTCTTTTTAAGGTCTTCAATAAAATCATCAATAGTGTATTCCGGAGTAGTAAGTTGGTATTCTTCGTCCAACATTCGAAGCCAGTCGATAGCTTCATCAAAATCTCCCGAGGTGTGGGTTAGCAAATCTGTAAAAATTTCCAGCAACCGGTCAAATACAGATAATTCCGGTGCTTTATAAGTTTCAAATCTGAACCCTCTCACAATATGCTCTTTCATAACATAAAGTTACAACATAAAATAAAAGGTTTTTAAGAGATTTAATCTATTTTAATTTTTATGAATAGAAATAATCTGGATTTAGTATTAAAACAGGTGAGCCTAAAATTTAAACAATTATTGCCGGAACTTTATTGCTATTTTCAAACCACAGATTCCACAGATTTTCACAGAGTAAACTTAGGTGATGATTGGTCACTTGACTACAAGGTCTTGCCCTCATTACTCATTACCCATTACCCATTACTCATCATATAGGTAT
>NZ_JBSIBX010000021.1:0-6652 GCF_058245105.1 Chryseobacterium sp. UF-81
CAGATTGAATAGTTCACCTCTGCTTTTCTTTGAATAAAGTTATCTCTTTTTAATTGAATACAAAGTAAAGGCAGATTAGCAGATGACGCCGATTTTTCTCACTGTAAATGTAAAGAATTGTAAATGTTCTCAAAAAGTGTTATGGAAACACTACTCAACCGACATAGGAAAATGTAGCGTTAAGAAAATAAAATCTGTGAACGTTAAGAAAATTCTACTGTTTGAAGCGCGAGACAAATGTTAAACCGAAGAACAAATAATGAATTCGCGCAAGTTTTAGAATTTTTAGAGATCAGGATTTATGTTTCCAGGTCTTGAATTTTTGTTTCTTTTGTTTCAAGACAAAAGAAAGAATACATATTAATCAGAAGATTTGTTGCTCTCGCAAATTTGCAGATAGCGTAGATTTATTGTTTTTATAACAAAAGAAAAAACTGCTTCAAATGAAACAGTTTTTATGCTTTAAAATTATCTTAGAATAAAATTCAACAACCAGGTTATAAAACTAAGTTCTAACTTCTGGCCTCTAATTTCTAAATTATTTCCCATCCTGCGCCCCAAAAACTTTCTGTAAAATAGAAGTGGTTCTCATTGCAGGAGTATTTCTGATTCCGCTTTCCTTATCAGCTACCATTTTAAATACACCATTGATGGTTTCTGTCGTCACATATTCGTTAAGATCGGTTGTTACAGACTGTCCTGTAAAAGTATTGTACTTTGAAATCAGATTTTTCCAGACTGTATCTGCACCCACTTTACCCAGTGAAGCCTTTACCTTTGGCTGGAAAGCTGTGAATAGCTGACTTTGTGTTTTGGTCTGTAAATAATTGGTTGCCGCATTATCACTGCTTAATAAAATGTTCTTAGCATCCGTGATTGTCATTGATGTAATGGCTTTGGTGAAAATAGGAGCGGCTTCTGTTACCGCATCTTCAGCGGCTCTGTTTAGTAATTTTACCCCTTCATCAGCCAGACTTCCCATTCCCAAGGAGCGAAGCGTGGTATCAATCTTTCTTAACTTTTCAGGCATTAAAATTTTTACCGCTTCATTCTTAAAAAATCCGTCTGTTAATGCCAATTTCTTTACACCATCGGTTACTCCAAGGCTTAACGCTTCCTTTAATCCCGAAGAAATCTGTGTTGAGGTTAGGTTTCCCAGATTAACAGGGGAAGTTTTAGTTGTAGCAGTTGTTGTGGTATTAGTTGTAGTGGTGGTTGTAGAACTTTTAGGTTTTGATGGATTATCAAGATCAACACCGGTTTTGGTTTTAACGGTAGATTTGATGATATCCAAGAGCTGTGCCTGTGAAGAAACTGAAAATAGTAAGGCAGCAGCGAATAAAATATTTTTTCTCATTGTATCTTTTTTGCAAATTTAGATGTTTTATTATTTAATAAGTTAAATCACCAAAGAGTTTTGGAAAATAATTATATTAGCTAAAACCTTAATCATACTTAAATGCGACATTTTCTTTTTATGTTTTCTGCTATTTTTTCCACCGTTTTTCATGCCCAGAAGAAGCCAGATTTAATTCCTTATCCTCAAAGTGTAACCATGCAGGAAGGAAGGTTCATTATTCCTGAAACGCTGATCCTGAATGACAAACTTCCAAAAGAAGAAACAGAGTATTTCAAAAAAAGGCTTGGTTCCGGTGTGAAATTTCAGAACAGCAGTAAGACGGAAGGAATTCATTTGATGTACATGCCGTTTCCACAGCCAAAAATCCCGATTCATCCAGAAGAAGATAAAGAAAAGTATACTATTGACATTTCCCCCAAAAAGATTTTCATCACTTCCAATACCAGACAGGGTTATTTTCTGGCTCTTCAAACCCTTGCTCAACTTTTTGAAGAACATAAGGAAGATAGGGAAATTCCTGCTTTAAGAATTGAAGACCAGCCGAAATTTGCATGGCGCGGAATGCACCTGGATGTCTGCCGTCATTTCTTTACTGTGGATGAGGTTAAACAGTATATTGATTATTTAGCGATGTACAAGCTGAATACCTTCCATTGGCACCTTACAGATGATCAGGGCTGGAGAATTGAAATTAAAAAATACCCGAAACTGACTGAGATTGGCTCAAAACGTAAAGAATCAATGGTTGGAGCTTACGTAGACAATACATTTGATGGAAAACCTTACGGTCCCTATTTCTATACACAGGAACAAATTAAAGAGGTCGTTAAATATGCCGAACAGAGACATATTACCGTAGTACCGGAAATTGAAATGCCGGGCCACGCTTTAGCGGCCTTATCAGCATATCCGGAGCTTGCATGTACAAAAGGACCCTTTGAATCTGCCACCAAATGGGGTGTTTTTGATGATGTTTTCTGTCCGAAAGAAGAAACATTCACGTTTCTGGAAAATGTTCTTGACGAAGTCATTGCTTTATTTCCTTCCCAGTACATTCACATCGGTGGTGATGAATGTCCAAAAACAAGATGGAAAGAATGTGCCCACTGCCAGGAACTGATTAAAAAGAACAACCTGAAAGACGAGCATGGTCTGCAAAGCTATTTTATCCACAGAATTGAAAAATATGTGAACAGCAAAGGCAGAAAGATTATCGGTTGGGATGAGATTCTGGAAGGCGGTCTTGCTCCAAATGCCGCTGTTATGAGCTGGACAGGTGTAAATGGCGGGATAGAAGCTGCAAAATCTGCACATTTCGCTGTAATGACGCCGGGAGCTTATTGCTATTTCGATCACTACCAGGGAGATCCGCAATCAGAGCCTAATGCGTTCGGAGGGTTTACGCCTCTAGATAAAGTCTATTCCTATAATCCTATTCCTGCAGAGCTGAACGCCGAGCAGGCTAAATATATTTTAGGAGTTCAGGCCAATCTGTGGACAGAATATATCACCGATTTTAAGCAGGTGCAGTACATGATATTTCCAAGACTCATGGCTCTTTCCGAAGTGGGATGGGGAACAGCAGACCCTAAGAACTATAAAGAATTTGAAAACAGGGTGATCGGCCAGTTCAAAGTTCTCGACAAAATGAAGGTCAATTATGCAAAAAGCATTTACAATATCTCCGGAAAAGTACTTCCAGCCACCAATGGTATTTCTTACGAACTTACAGTATCACAAAATCCAAAAGGAATCCGCTATACCACAGACGGAACAGAACCCTCCATCAATTCACAGGTTTATCAGGGGCCTATTTCTGTTTCAAAATCTCTGACTATTAAATGTGCTTATTTTGAGGACGGAAAACTGAAAAGCGCAGTCTCTTCACAGGAATTCACAATTTCAAAAACCACAGGAAAAAAAATCACATTAGAGCAACAGCCCAGTGAAAACTATTCTTTTGGAGGAGCCTTTACGTTGGTAGACGGCATTATCGGGAATACAAGACAACTGGGAAAAACATGGCTGGGCTTCCAGGGAAAAGATGTCGTTGCAACCATCGATCTGGGACAGAAAACAGCCTTTTCAGAAGTTTATTTTAATACCCTGGAAAATAAAGGAAGCTGGATTCATCTGGCGAAGTCTGCACAGGTCTTTGTTTCAGATGACGGAAAGAATTTTAAAATGATCAGAGAGATAGGAAAAGACGAAATCCTGAATTCAAAAGGAAAGATAAAGCTGGGTGTAGGAAACCAGAACTCGAGATACATCAGACTAAAAGTAGAGAATGCAGGTGTTATTCCTGCCGGAAATCCCGGAGCAGACTCAAAAGCATGGCTGTTTGTTGATGAAATTGGGGCAAATTAGTCCTAAAGCCAAATAATAATCATATAAAATAATATCCGATGCTGTTTTTATGCATCAATTATAGCATTGATCATCAAAAAATAAAGGACCATAGTGTACATTCTATGGTCTTTTTCCTTTTCTGCTAGCGGGAAAATTGCTAATTTGGAAGTCAAATATATCTAAACATGCAAAGTAGACGAAACTTCATTAAAAAAACGGCTGTTGCTTCCCTTGCACTTGCTGTAAATCCACTGGATCTGATTGCCGGAGAACTTCCTGATAACCCGAAAACTGCTGGTAAACCTATTGTTCTTTCCACCTGGAATTTCGGGCTGAAAGCCAATGAAGAAGCCTGGACCATTTTGGGGAAAGGCGGGAAAGCCCTGGATGCCGTGGAAAAAGGAGTTCGTCTCGTAGAATTGGATCCCAATGAAAGAAGTGTTGGCTATGGCGGACGTCCGGACAGGGATGGCAGAGTAACTCTTGATGCCTGTATTATGGACGAAAACTACAATATTGGCTCAGTAGCCTGTTTAGAGTATGTTAAAAACCCTATTTCCGTGGCCAGAGCCGTTATGGAAAAAACACCCCATGTGATGCTGGTTGGAGACGGAGCGCTGCAGTTTGCATTATCACAGGGTTTTAAAAAAGAAAACCTACTCACCCCGGATTCTGAAAAAGAATGGAAAGAATGGCTGAAAACCAGCGAATACAAGCCGGTTGCCAATATTGAAAACCATGATACCATTGGAATGATCGCCCTGGATGCGCAGGGAAATCTTTCCGGAGCCTGTACTACCAGCGGGATGGCTTTTAAAATGCATGGCAGGGTAGGAGATTCTCCCATCATTGGTGCAGGATTGTTTGTCGACAACGAAGTGGGTGCTGCTACAGCCACTGGCCACGGCGAAGAAGTAATCCGTACAGTTGGCACACACCTGGTGGTTGAATTGATGCGACAGGGAAGGAATCCTCAGCAGGCTTGCAAAGAAGCTGTTGAACGAATTGTAAAAATTGCTCAGAGAAGAAATAAAAATCTCAAAGATATCCAGGTTGGTTTTATTGCCTTAAATAAAAAGGGAGAATATGGTTCTTACTGCATTCAGGACGGATTTAATTTTGCTGTCTATGACCAGAAAGGAAACCGTCTCGAAAAGCCTGAGTTTGCATTAAAATAATAAACTTCATTAAAATTCAAAAAGATTATATTTCAATATTATATGTGTTCAAAATCAAATCATTAGGTAATCAGATTATTTGTTTAATATATCACTTTTCCCCATTTGAAATTCAATAGGAACGGGCTTTAGCCTGTTTTCAAAAATGATCCATACCAGGCTTTAGCCAAAATTTAAAATACCAATAGGAATATGAAAAGACTAATCATTGCGTCTTTATTTTTAATGGCAGCATGTCAGGAAGAAAAGAAAAAAGAGGCTGTCATCAACCAGGAATCTCTTCCAAAAGAAATGGCAGCAACAGAAAATAAGCCCAATGAATCTGAAGACGCAAAAAAATGGCTCGAAAAAAGCATCAAAAATTACTTTAAAGAAGACCTCGGAAGTCTGGATAAAGAAATGCAGGAAATAACCACCAAAGACTATTACGAGTATAAAACAGATGCCATGAATGTTGATATGGATGTTGATGGAAGCCTTACATTAAAAGAATTTCAGGACAAATGGAAAGGTAAGTTTGATGCCGGTAAAGCGGGAATAGACTCCGGATTTCTTATTTCCGGACAGGACTGGATTAATATTGAAGTGAGAAGTTGTGACTTAAAATCCTCGTCAGACAATAATTATGTTTTTAATGTAGTCCTGGCTGATGATGGGTTTAAAGCCAAATATTCCCGCCAGATTAAAGTTATAAAAACTGATAATAAATTTCTGATAGCAGATGTTATTGAAGAAGATTAAAAATTAAATTAAACGAAAAATGTCAAAAATAGAAATAGCCTGCTTCAACCCTGAATCAGCAATGACAGCATTTGAAAATGGGGCTGACAGAATAGAATTATGTGACGGATTGAATGAAGGCGGAACAACCCCGGATTTTGAAACAGCAAAACAGCTCAGGGAAAGAATAAATATCCCGATTTTTGTAATGATCAGACCCCGGGGCGGAGATTTCACCTATTCAGAACCTGAATTTGAGCAAATGAAAAAAGACCTGCTGCATTTAAAATCTCTGAAAGTGGACGGCTTTGTTTTCGGGATCTTAAATGAAAATGATGAGGTCGATGTAGAGCAGAACAGAATTTTGGTTGAAATGGCAGCCCCTCTTCCCTGTACCTTTCACCGGGCCTTTGACAGGGCAAAAAACCTTGAAGATTCCCTGGAAAAAGTTATTGGCTGCGGTTTTAAAACCATCCTCACCTCAGGTCAGAAGCCGAACGTTTCAGAAGGAAAAGAAAACCTGAAAAAACTGGTTGAACTTTCCGGTGAAAGGATCGAAATTCTGGTTGGAGGCGGACTTCGTTCAACCAATATTGAAGAGATCAGACAATTTACAAATGCCGGTTATTTTCATTCCTCAGCCATTACAGACGGTGGAGCTTTTGCCAGTGCAGATGAGATCAAGGCTTTGAAAGATAAGTAATTTTTAACGCAAAGTTTTATTTTAAATAACATTAAGTTGTGAGGGGAGCAAAGAATTGACTACGTCATTGATGAAGCTAGCTGGATAAACGTTCGCTTAGTCGGATCAATGTCAATTGATTCCATCTTTGCAGACTTAAAATATGCAATATCTGAATGAACCTTTGCGTTAAATATTGAATGTATTTTTAAACGCAAAGTCCATTTTAAATAACGTTGAGTTGTGAGGGAAGCAAAGAATTGACTACGTCATTGATGAAGCTAGGTGGATAAACGTTCGCTTAGTCGGATCAATGTCAATTGATTCCGTCTTTGCAGACTTAAAATATGCAATATCTGAATG
>NZ_JBSIBX010000022.1:0-5779 GCF_058245105.1 Chryseobacterium sp. UF-81
TATGAATTTTATGTTAAATAGATTTGTTTTGCGTGTTATTAAGTTGTTATCTTTGCCCCACTGAAAAACGAGAGTTTAGAAGTAGCGCAGAAGAGCTTTTAGATAAGCATAAATATTTAAGAAAAGCTTACGGATATAGGGGGGAGAAAAGAGGTAGCAATATTTTAGAAATAAAAGTTGTGAGATTTAATTTTTTTTGTATCTTTGCAGTCCGGTTAAACGGAGCGCAGGAGTGAGTAAAGATTGGAGTGTTGAAGGGAGTTAAGGTTACTAAAAAAACTTTAAATTTTCCTTTAAAACATTTGGTCGGTTAGAAATAAATAATTACTTTTGCAACCGCAAATAAGGAACAAAACGACAGAAAAGATTCTTTATATATTGCGGAAAGAAAAAAGATCATTGACATACAATATACAACCAAGTAAGGAAAAAACTAAAGCGTAAAAAAACTTTGAGTGGGTCAGGAAAAACATACAATGGAGAGTTTGATCCTGGCTCAGGATGAACGCTAGCGGGAGGCCTAACACATGCAAGCCGAGCGGTAGAGATTCTTCGGAATCTTGAGAGCGGCGCACGGGTGCGGAACACGTGTGCAACCTGCCTTTATCAGGGGAATAGCCTTTCGAAAGGAAGATTAATGCCCCATAATATTTAGAATGGCATCATTTTAAATTGAAAACTCCGGTGGATAGAGATGGGCACGCGCAGGATTAGATAGTTGGTAGGGTAACGGCCTACCAAGTCAACGATCCTTAGGGGGCCTGAGAGGGTGATCCCCCACACTGGTACTGAGACACGGACCAGACTCCTACGGGAGGCAGCAGTGAGGAATATTGGACAATGGGTGAGAGCCTGATCCAGCCATCCCGCGTGAAGGACGACGGCCCTATGGGTTGTAAACTTCTTTTGTACAGGGATAAACCTTTCCACGTGTGGGAAGCTGAAGGTACTGTACGAATAAGCACCGGCTAACTCCGTGCCAGCAGCCGCGGTAATACGGAGGGTGCAAGCGTTATCCGGATTTATTGGGTTTAAAGGGTCCGTAGGCGGACTCGTAAGTCAGTGGTGAAATCTCACAGCTTAACTGTGAAACTGCCATTGATACTGCGGGTCTTGAGTGTTGTTGAAGTAGCTGGAATAAGTAGTGTAGCGGTGAAATGCATAGATATTACTTAGAACACCAATTGCGAAGGCAGGTTACTAAGCAACAACTGACGCTGATGGACGAAAGCGTGGGGAGCGAACAGGATTAGATACCCTGGTAGTCCACGCCGTAAACGATGCTAACTCGTTTTTGGGCTTTCGGGTTCAGAGACTAAGCGAAAGTGATAAGTTAGCCACCTGGGGAGTACGTTCGCAAGAATGAAACTCAAAGGAATTGACGGGGGCCCGCACAAGCGGTGGATTATGTGGTTTAATTCGATGATACGCGAGGAACCTTACCAAGGCTTAAATGGGAATTGACAGGCTTAGAAATAGGCTTTTCTTCGGACAATTTTCAAGGTGCTGCATGGTTGTCGTCAGCTCGTGCCGTGAGGTGTTAGGTTAAGTCCTGCAACGAGCGCAACCCCTGTCACTAGTTGCCATCATTCAGTTGGGGACTCTAGTGAGACTGCCTACGCAAGTAGAGAGGAAGGTGGGGATGACGTCAAATCATCACGGCCCTTACGCCTTGGGCCACACACGTAATACAATGGCCGGTACAGAGGGCAGCTACACAGCGATGTGATGCAAATCTCGAAAGCCGGTCTCAGTTCGGATTGGAGTCTGCAACTCGACTCTATGAAGCTGGAATCGCTAGTAATCGCGCATCAGCCATGGCGCGGTGAATACGTTCCCGGGCCTTGTACACACCGCCCGTCAAGCCATGGAAGTCTGGGGTACCTGAAGTCGGTGACCGTAACAGGAGCTGCCTAGGGTAAAACAGGTAACTAGGGCTAAGTCGTAACAAGGTAGCCGTACCGGAAGGTGCGGCTGGAACATCTCATTTTAGAGCGTCTTAAAGACGATAAACAAAATTAGGTACTTCGGTACTATTGATTCTGCTTAAAGTAAAGCTTTAGTTTTTTATTTGGTTGCTATATATATAAAAATACAAAACCCACTAGAAATTAGTATCAGGGAACGAGAGACAAGAGATGTATAGACAAGAGATAGGAGATGAATTAAAGTCTCGGGTCTCAGATCTAAAAATCTCAAATCTAAATGAAGTCTCGTAGCTCAGCTGGTTAGAGCGCTACACTGATAATGTAGAGGTCGGCAGTTCGAGCCTGCCCGAGACTACTAATTAAGGCGGTAAGCATTAAGCTTCAAGCAGTAGGCATTTAGCCTGAAGCTTCTAGCCTAAAGCGTACAGCACCTAGAGGGGGAATTAGCTCAGCTGGCTAGAGCGCCTGCCTTGCACGCAGGAGGTCAAGGGTTCGACTCCCTTATTCTCCACAGTTTTGGAAGCTTGATTTAAAAGTTACGGATGGAGCCAAAAACAACATCTGTTCATCAGGCTGAAAGAAAGACATTAAGATCATTGACATTAACGGTAAAGACATCACAAAGAGAAAACCGAGCGCATAAGAGCGCTTGAGTAACCAAAAATAGGAAAGAAATCGTTAAGGGCGTATGGCGGATGCCTAGGCTTTCAGAGGCGAAGAAGGACGCGGTAAGCTGCGAAAAGCTGCGGGGATCGGCACACACGAATTGATCCGCAGATGTCCGAATGGGGCAACCCAATACATTGAAGATGTATTACTCTAAATTTATTTAGAGAGCAAACCCGGAGAACTGAAACATCTAAGTACCCGGAGGAAAAGAAATCGAAGAGATTCCGTAAGTAGCGGCGAGCGAAAGCGGATTAGCCCAAAAGTCTTTATATATTTAGAAGAATGTTCTGGAAAGAACAGCCATAGACGGTGATAGCCCGGTATTCGAAAGGTATACATAGATGATAAATGAGTAGGGCGGGACACGTGAAATCCTGTCTGAATATGGGGGGACCATCCTCCAAGGCTAAATACTCCTGAAAGACCGATAGTGAACAAGTACTGTGAAGGAAAGGTGAAAAGCACTTCGAATAGAAGGGTGAAATAGAACCTGAAACCGTACGCCTACAAGCGGTCGGAGCCCACAAGTTGGGTGACGGCGTGCCTTTTGCATAATGAGCCTACGAGTTAATTTTACTAGCGAGGTTAAGGACTTCAGGTCCGGAGCCGGAGCGAAAGCGAGTCTGAATAGGGCGCTTAGTTAGTAGGATTAGACGCGAAACCTTGTGATCTACCCATGGGCAGGTTGAAGCTCTGGTAACACAGAGTGGAGGACCGAACCGGTTGACGTTGAAAAGTCTTCGGATGACCTGTGGGTAGGGGTGAAAGGCCAATCAAACTGGGAGATAGCTCGTACTCTCCGAAATGCATTTAGGTGCAGCGTCGATGTTAAGTTTATTAGAGGTAGAGCTACTGATTGGATGCGGGGGTTTCACCACCTACCAATTCCTGACAAACTCCGAATGCTAATAAATGTTCGTCGGCAGTGAGGGCATGGGTGCTAAGGTCCATGTCCGAGAGGGAAAGAACCCAGACCAACAGCTAAGGTCCCCAAATATATGTTAAGTTGAAGCAACGCGGTTGGACTGCATTGACAGCTAGGATGTTGGCTTGGAAGCAGCCATTCATTTAAAGAGTGCGTAACAGCTCACTAGTCGAGCGGTCCGGCATGGATAATAATCGGGCATAAACATATTACCGAAGCTATGGATTTATACCTTCTGGGTATATCTGGTAGGAGAGCATTCTGTTTGCGCCGAAGCAGTATCGTGAGGTATTGTGGAGCGGACAGAAAAGAAAATGTAGGCATAAGTAACGATAAAGGGGGCGAGAAACCCCCTCACCGAAAGACTAAGGTTTCCTCAGCCATGCTAATCAGCTGAGGGTTAGTCGGGACCTAACGCGAACCCGAAAGGGGTAGTGGATGGACAATGGGTTAATATTCCCATACTTGCTCACACTAAAAAGGGGACGGAGTGCCGTACCTGCTGGAGACTGACGGAATAGTCAAGGCCTAGCCTTCGGGCGAAGCTGCTGCAGGGAAAGTGCTTCCAAGAAAAGCCGAAGTGAAGCAACCCGTACCAAAACCGACACAGGTAGTCGAGGAGAGAATCCTAAGGTGCTCGAGTGAGTCGTGGCTAAGGAACTAGGCAAAATAGTCTCGTAACTTCGGAAGAAGAGACGCCATCAGCAATGGTGGCCGCAGTGAAGAGGCCCAGGCGACTGTTTATCAAAAACACAGGACTCTGCTAAATCGAAAGATGCTGTATAGGGTCTGACACCTGCCCGGTGCTGGAAGGTTAAGGAAGGGCGTTAGCGTAAGCGAAGCGTTTGACTGAAGCCCCAGTAAACGGCGGCCGTAACTATAACGGTCCTAAGGTAGCGAAATTCCTTGTCGGGTAAGTTCCGACCTGCACGAATGGTGTAACGATCTGGGCACTGTCTCAGCCACGAGCTCGGTGAAATTGTAGTATCGGTGAAGATGCCGATTACCCGCAATGGGACGAAAAGACCCTGTGAACCTTTACTATAACTTCGTATTGACTTTGAGTAAGTAATGTGTAGGATAGGTGGGAGGCTTTGAAGCGGGCACGCTAGTGTTCGTGGAGCCAACGTTGAAATACCACCCTTTACTTACTTGGAGCCTAACTTCTTTTAGAAGGACATTGCGTGGTGGGTAGTTTGACTGGGGTGGTCGCCTCCAAAAGAGTAACGGAGGCTTTCAAAGGTACCCTCAGCACGCTTGGTAACCGTGCGTAGAGTGTAATGGCATAAGGGTGCTTGACTGTGAGACCAACAAGTCGATCAGGTGCGAAAGCAGGACATAGTGATCCGGTGGTTCCGTATGGAAGGGCCATCGCTCATAGGATAAAAGGTACTCCGGGGATAACAGGCTAGTCTCCCCCAAGAGCTCACATCGACGGGGAGGTTCGGCACCTCGATGTCGGCTCGTCACATCCTGGGGCTGGAGAAGGTCCCAAGGGTTGGGCTGTTCGCCCATTAAAGTGGCACGCGAGCTGGGTTCAGAACGTCGTGAGACAGTTCGGTCTCTATCTATTGCGGGCGTTAGATGTTTGAGAGGGCTTGATTCTAGTACGAGAGGACCGAATTGAACAAACCTCTGGTGTATCAGTTGTACCGCCAGGTGCACCGCTGAGTAGCTACGTTTGGAAGAGATAAGCACTGAAAGCATATAAGTGCGAAACTCGCCTCAAGATGAGACATCTTTTAAGGGTCGTTGGAGATGACGACGTTGATAGGCTACAGGTGTAAAGGCAGTAATGTCATAGCCGAGTAGTACTAATTACCCGTAGATTTATAGCCTATGGTTGCTATAATAGAATATTTAAAGATTAAAATATTTAATAATTTAATATTCATACAACAAGTTCTTTTATGCGCAGTCAAGGTTTTGTCTTTGTGAAAGTTTTTATCGATTAAAAAGCAGTATGCTTTACGCTGTAAGCCTTAAGCTTATAGCCTACTGCCTACAGCTATATACCTTCTTTAGGGTGGTTTTAGCGGTGGGGCTCACCTGTTCCCATTCCGAACACAGAAGTTAAGCCCACCAGCGCCGATGGTACTGCGACAAGCGGGAGAGTAGGCCGCCGCCAGTTTTTATTAAAAGTCTCATACAACAGAGTTTGTATGAGACTTTTTTGTTATATACCTATATGATGAGTAATGGGTAATGGGTAATGAGTAATGAGGGCAAGACCTTGTAGTCAAGTGACCAATCATCA
>NZ_JBSIBX010000023.1:0-1490 GCF_058245105.1 Chryseobacterium sp. UF-81
ACAAATCTATTTAACATAAAATTCATATACGAGTTATATTGGGGATAAGTATCAATATAGTGTTTTGATTGTTAATATATTATGTCTATAGCATAGTTATCCACAAAGATCAATTTGTAAATAATGAGCTGATGATTTTATCCAAAAGACCTCGAACAGGCTTTAGTTGATGATAAACCCGGGAAGGAATGCTTAAAAGTGTAAGCACTGATAATCGTTGAAAGAAAATAAGTGGATATAGTCTAATCCTGGATATTAACTATAGAAGTAGAGAGAGATTGCTAGATATAGAACCGGAAAGATCTTGTGGTAAAGACAATATTTAAAATGGATGGGATGAGTTCTACAGATTCATCAGATCTGAAGTCTTACGTTGTATTGATTAGGCAAGGCTATCCTGTCTGCAGGAGTTTAAAACTATTGATGAAGGTTTTTTATCTATAAAAGTATAGGCTGTTAAAACCTTCTGGATAGATTTTAAACGAAGCAGGATAGCTCTCGCAGATCAGGCTGATGGAGCAGATTTTTAAATATCATTGGATATTTGATTTACAAAGTGATATCAGATTGACATATTATAAATTTTGGCTAAAGCCTTTTTATCTTTATTACATGGTAAGCGGGCTAAAGCCCGCTCCTATTGAATAAGAGTATTTTACTGGGAATCAGAAAATGGACGTGGAGACTGGCGAGATTGTTATTCTACAGATTTGTTAGATCACAGAGTCTTACACTGTATTGATTAGGCAAGGTTATCCTGTCTGCAGAAGTTTAAAACTATTGATGAAGGTTTTTTATCTATAAAAGTATAGGCTGTTAAAACTCCTGGATAGATTTTAAACTGACTAAGTAGCTCTCGCAGATTAGGCTGATGGAGCAGATTTTTGAATATCATTGGATATTTGATTTACAAAATGATATCAGATTGACATATTATAAATTTTGGCTAAAGCCTTTTTATCTTTATTACATGGTAAGCGGGCTAAAGCCCGCTCCTATTGATAAAAAAACTTAAACCATACTGATCAACAATAATGTGTACTCTCTTCTGTAATAATAGAATCGTTCTACCAGGTTATGCTCTTGTTCAAAGTTTAAGATTACCATGTTTATAAAAATATAATAGCTTATAATCATTGGTAAGATTTCAGTTAAAAGAATATTTCTCGCAGATCGGGCAGATTAAGCAGATCCTTGTAATCTCTGTAATGACGTTACAAAGGGCTTTTTTTAATAGCGAGACTTTAAATTATGAGTGAGAAGTCAAATTACACATGATAATCCTTAACCTTATTATTATAACTTAGTTTTTACCGGATATAATAGTAAGCTTCTCAACAGTAATGGCAGAAAAGACTAAACAAAAAAACTGTACAGTTTTGTACAGGACTCGTATTCTTTATTCTGTTTATTCTATTTTCAAACCACAGATTTCACAGATTTTCACAGAGTAAACTTAGGTGATGATTGGTCACTTGACTACAAGGTCT
>NZ_JBSIBX010000024.1:0-1263 GCF_058245105.1 Chryseobacterium sp. UF-81
CTCTCGCATTCTATGTTAAAAAGCAAGTAAAATTTATTAAAAATTAAGATGCAAATTTGTAAGTGTTTACAAAAGGAGTTTGTCTGGATATTACAGCAAAAGCTCTGCTTACAATTTTGCATTTTATATTATTTAAAACCAGCAAGGTATGTTTTCCTTCGTCTTTCTTTTTCTGATAATAACTCTTCATTTCGAGGTCATATCTTATGGAATTTAAAGCTACAAGATGGAGTAATGATTTCATCTTCTTGTCAGCAAAATGATTTACTTTTGTTCGTCCTCTTACAGATGTTCCTGAACAATACTCAAAAGGGGCAATACCTGAATAAGATGCAAAATTCCTCCAGTTCTTAAACACACTGAACCCTTTTGTTGCCAAAAGTAAATATAAAGCAGTAATATCTCCAATACCAGGTATACTTTTAAGCAGTAATTTTTGTTGTTTTAGTTTTTCATTGAGTTCTATGATCTCATTGATTTTCTTTTCAATAGATTGAAGAACTTTTTTTAAATAAATAAGAGTTTTTTTGTTTATAGGATTTACAATCCTGAAAACAGTCTCAGGAAGAAATCCTTCGGCCTCATTGGTAGAATTAAAAGCTTTAATAGCTTCTATCACTTTTTCTCTTTCTGCAAAGAGAAATTTAAGCTGCAGAATTTCAAGTTGCAATGCAGATGAGAGTACGATCTTGTCAAGATGTCTCAAACCATAAAAAGCAATATCCTTTGCATCGGTTTTATCAGATTTACCTCTTGTAATTCCTTTTGATCTTTTTATTTCCAGGGCTGGAATTTCTGCAAAGTCACAATCTCTTTCTGAAAGAAAAATATTCAATGGCATAGAGTAAAAACCAGTATTTTCAAACAAAAACAATACTTCATTCAAAGGTTGTTTCAGATTTTTAAGAGTGCTCAATAGCTGCTTAATACTTTTAGTGTTATTAGTAGTTTTTCCCTGCATCAGAACTTTACCCTCAGAATCAATAATACAAAAATCGAGGGTGGATTTTGAGACATCAATTCCTGTGAAAATTTTGTACTTTTTCATAACTTAGTGTTTAGATTAAAACAAAATGTTGAATTTCTTTAAAGCCTTTATTAGACCTTGATGTCTATCATTCTATCTAAAGCTATTCAACGGGTTCAAAGACAAAGCAGAGGACTAATGCGAGAGAGAAGTCATAAACTTTGCAGATTGAATAGTTCACCTCTGCTTTTCTTTGAATAAAGTTATCTCTTTTTAATTGAATACAAAGTAAAGGC
>NZ_JBSIBX010000025.1:0-1198 GCF_058245105.1 Chryseobacterium sp. UF-81
AAATTTGTATTTGCTTTGGTTTTTGTTTTTATAAGTTTTCATTTTGATTTCCTTTTGTTTATGCATTTGATTTGGGGTTAAATAATGATTCGAAAAATGAGGTCGTAATTCATTATAAATTCCAATAGCTTCATTTACCAATTTTCTTCTGATCGAAGTTTCAATATCATATTTATCGATATCAAATTCTTGTTTTAAAATACCATTCACTCTCTCTGCGACAGCATTTTCATAAGGATCGGAATTCTGAGTCATACTGCATTTTAATTGATATTTTTTCAAAATCCTTTGATACTCATTTGAGCAATACTGCAATCCTCTGTCAGAATGATGAATCAGAGGTTCTTTTTCAATGTTATTGTTCTTTAATGCCTTTCTCAATGCTGCGAGGCTGCTTTCTGTATTAAGGTTGTCTGCGACATGATACCCAACAATTTTCTTGGAATAGGCATCGGTTATCAGACTTAAATAACTCGGCTTTTTTCTGTTTCCAATATAAGTAATATCTGCCACCCAAACCTGGTTGGGTTTGTTTATGCAATAATTCAGTATCAGGTTTTTATGCTTTCTGAATCGATGATGAGAATTCGTTGTGATATAATAGCTCCTCTTGGGTATTATGAGCAAATGATTGGCTCTCAAAATATCAAAAAACTTATCCCTGCCTATTTTAAAGGATCTTAAAGGTTCCTTTAAAAGAAAATACAGCTTCCTGCCTCCTAATTTTGGCATTTTTACGCGAATATCTTCTACGAGTTTTATCACTTTTGAAGCTTTGCTTTGTGAGTTTTTATACCGTTTGATACTTCTGTAATAGACTTGTCTATCCAATCCGAACAATTCGCAGGTAAAGATTAAGGTTTCTTTCTCTTCACAGCGGAAGCTGGTGATTGTCCGGATGGTAAGTTTTTTCTGATATCAATATCATATTCTTTCTCGGCAAGATTAATCATCATATCGAAAAATATGACCTTTTTATCTGCAATATAAGCCTGTTTCTCTAAAAATGCTTTCTGTTTTTCAAGCAATTTAACTTCGGCTTCCAATTCCATAATGCGCTGTTCAGGAGTCTTTTTCATGGTAAGTGAACTTTGGTTTTCCCAATCAAAGTTACCATATTTTCTAAGCCAACTCACAATTGTAGAGCGTGCTTGTATACCGTATTTTTTCCGACAGTCGGTAATTCCTGATTTTCCCG
>NZ_JBSIBX010000026.1:0-705 GCF_058245105.1 Chryseobacterium sp. UF-81
AACTCTCGTTTTTCAGTGGGGCAAAGATAACAACTTAATAACACGCAAAACAAATCTATTTAACATAAAATTCATATGAGATTTACATTGGGGATAAGTATCAATATAGTGTTTTGATTGTTAATATATTATGCCTATGGTATAGTTATCCACAAAGATCAATTTGTAAATAATGAGCGGGATGATTTTATCCAAAAGACCGCGACCAGGCTTTAGTTGACAATAAACCCAGGGAAGGAATCTTCAAGTTTAGCACTCGTTAAAAGAAGGTGGATAGATTGTTTTGGATTAACTATAGATTTAACAGAAGAAAAATTTAGATAGAACAGGAAGATCCTGTGGTAAAGACAATGATTCAAAAATAGCAGGATGAGTTTTACTAGGCTGCAGATCACAGAGTCTTACACTGTATTGATTACGCCAGGTTCCTGTCTGCAGGAGTTTAAAACTATTGATGAAGATTTTTTATCTATAAAAGTTTAGGCTGTTAAAACTCCTGGATAGATTTTAAACTGACTAAGTAGCTCTCGCAGATTAGGCAGATGGAGCAGATTTTTGAATATCATTGGATATTTTGATTTACAAAATGATATCAGATTGACATATTATAAATTTTGGCTAAAGCCTCTTTATCTTTATTACATGGTAAGCGGGCTAAAGCCCGCTCCTATTGAATAAGAGTATTTTACTGGGAATCAGAAAATG
>NZ_JBSIBX010000027.1:0-592 GCF_058245105.1 Chryseobacterium sp. UF-81
TATGGCTGTGACTAATCACTAAGATAATAATTTTTGAAAGCAATTCACAACATAGACATGAGATTACAGTACTATTCGCAGGCTGTGACTAATCACTAAGATAATAATTTTTGAAAGCAATTCACAACATATGTTTGATGGAGGAGGCAGTTAATTCTGCTGTGACTAATCACTAAGATAATAATTTTTGAAAGCAATTCACAACAACAAGGGGGCTGGGTGCGTCTGATGTTCCGCTGTGACTAATCACTAAGATAATAATTTTTGAAAGCAATTCACAACACTAACAAAACAATTAAAAAAATAAAATGAGCTGTGACTAATCACTAAGATAATAATTTTTGAAAGCAATTCACAACGCGATCTGTATCTGTTAAAAAATCATCTTTGCTGTGACTAATCACTAAGATAATAATTTTTGAAAGCAATTCACAACGTTTCATGGTGACACGCAAAATGGCACTCAGCTGTGACTAATCACTAAGATAATAATTTTTGAAAGCAATTCACAACCTGTAAACCATTTTTGAAGGAAAATAATTTGCTGTGACTAATCACTAAGATAATAATTTTTGAAAGCAATTCACAACAA
>NZ_JBSIBX010000028.1:0-383 GCF_058245105.1 Chryseobacterium sp. UF-81
CTGGTATATTATGCAAGAAACTACAAATTCACCTGGAAAAACTTTATCTGGGCCAATGCGATCACACTGGGAATCCTGATCATTGTTTTCAAAATTATTTTCCCGTTGATCATGACCATGTTCGGAAGACTGGAAATATTCTTCGTCAACGGACTTGGACTTCCTTTCCACTCAGGAACCATTGCTGCATTTATTCTCATGGCTACGATGTCCTATTTCATGATTAAATATGCAAGGAAAGCCAAAAGAAACGTTTTTCAAACAGTAGCCCTGTCAGTAGTATATATGATCATTGGTTTCTCATGCTGGATGGTTATTCCTATCAGAGCCAATGCGAATCCTCCGATGAACCTTAATGATCCTGATACTGCCATTGGTATGCT
>NZ_JBSIBX010000029.1:0-345 GCF_058245105.1 Chryseobacterium sp. UF-81
CCTTTTGTAAACACTTACAAATTTGCATCTTAATTTTTAATAAATTTTACTTGCTTTTTAACATAGAATGCGAGAGCTATTTAGTCAGTTTAAAATCTATCCAGGAGTTTTAACAGCCTATACTTTTATAGATACAAAAACCTTCATCAATAGTTTTAAACTCCTGTAGACAGGATAACCTTGCCTAATCAATACAGTGTAAGACTCTGTGATTTGATGAATCTGTAGAATAACAATCTCACCAGTCTCCACGTCCATTTTTAGATCTTCCATTTTCTGATTCCCAGTAAAATACTCTTATTCAATAGGAGCGGGCTTTAGCCCGCTTACCATGTAATAAAGATA